>CAXXCU010000002.1:0-46491 GCA_963667615.2 Thermodesulfobacteriota bacterium | reverse complement strand
CCTGCTCGTAAAGCTCCATGGCGTCGCAGTCGCCTCCGATGTAACCGGAACTGTCGGGATCCTGCATCATCTCCACAAGGTCTCTCACCTTCTTCTCGTTCCTTCTAGTGGTCATTTGTCCCCCCTGAAAAAATTTTACATAGATTATAGAAACAGTTTTCACAAATGCAACAGTCCCGATAAAAAAAATTTCCGCCGGCCGGCCGTGCAATCACCGCGGCGTCCCGTTCGTCTCTTACAGAGTAAGAGCGCACGTTAAAGGAGGTATGCGAAATGAAGAGCGTAACGGGAATAATGATTCTGCTGGCTTTCACTCTGAGCGCCCTTGCCGCCGACGACCCCAGCATCAGAGGGGAGAGGCGCCGGGGGATCCCAGGCGGCCATGCAGGAGCACATCGACCGCAACACTGTGGACGGGCATTACGTCATGTATGATTCAGTAACTGACCACATGCTCAGGCTCAAGCTCACGAAGCTGCATGACGGTATCGTCCAAGAAGGCCGGTTACTACGTAAGCTGCGCGGATTTTCCGCGACCGCGACGGCGTCTATTTCGACCTTGACTTTCTGGTGATCGAAAAAGACGGCAGGTTCCGGGCCCTGCAGGGTGTCGTGCACAAAGTCGGGAACGCGAAGCGGAAGTATCACCTGGAAGACTGAGCCGGTCACGGAAACAGAGGTATTCGGGAGCGGCTGGGGCTGACCCCGGACCCGTCAAGCCATGCCAGCATCGCCATCACTCAATGCGGAAGAACTGCTGCAGAGCGGATTTCAGTACGCCTACGCGCTTACGCATCACTATCACGACGCGGAGGACCTGGTGCAGACGGCCTGGCTGAAGTCGCACCAGCGGTACGGAAAGGTGACGACGAAGGCCCTTTTTTTCACGATTATCCGGAATCTGTACATCGACCAGTACCGCAGGCGGCAACGCGTCCGGTTCGTCGCGCTTACCGGCGAACATGAGCACTTTCCGGCTTCCGGCGACGCCGACAGGGAAAACGCCAGGATTGCGATGGACCAGATGCTCGCCAAGCTGAGGGACATTGAGCGGGAAGCCCTGTTCCTGCATGTCGTGGAGGGCTACTCGGCTAACGAAATCGCCGCCATGACCGGCAGGCCCCGGGGAACCGTGCTGAGTCTCATACATCGAAGCAGGAAAAAACTGGCTGACCTGGATGCAGCCGACTGAGGATCATGAAGAATCTGGAACAAGAGCTTAAGGACTACTATCAAAGCAGGTGTCTCGCGCCGGACAGGGTCGCGGCGATACAGGCCTCCGTCCGCCGGACGGACAGAACCCGCCGCGTCTCTTACCTTGTCCCCGCGGCGGCAGTCGTGCTACTGGCAATCGGAATCGGGCTATGGACGCACATGACCACAGACAGCGGCCTTACCCGTCAGGTGGTCGCCGAGATCGGACACAACCACCGCCAGCACGGCGAACTGGCGGTGGAGTCAGACCGGTACGGCGTCGTGCAGGCCGCGCTCGGAGAACTGGACTTCCCCATCCGGCCCCGCCGCGAGGAGGTGGTTCAGGACTTCGTCCTCATAGGCGGCAAGTACTGCACAATTCAGGGTTCCCGGGCAGCCCAGTTGAAGCTGAGCCGCCGCGGCAGCGGGATCATTCACACCCTGTACGTATTTCCCATGGCGGATAAGGCAAAAAGGCGTCGAACCGGGAACCTACGAAACAGACGGCGTGCGGGTAGAACTGTGGACCGACCGGACGCTTGTCTACGGCCTTGCCCGCGACCGATAAGCCGCCACGCCCGTAGGCATGCACCTATAGAGATAGGTAGAATCCCTTACGACGGTTCCCTCATTTCTACCTCACCAGATCTAACGCCCACAAACGATCTTATCCTTATCCCAAAAACGGAAGCCGTACTACTTTAACTCTAGATTATTCGGTACTAAGAAGGCCACAGCCGGAAACTTACATTGCGGCCACAAATCAAGGGAAACGGTCCTGTCCCAAACATATTAGGCTTTCCGGTTAAGGTGTCATTCTGGAAAAACTTTTCGGAATGTTCACTTTGAGGGCTAAATCTCATATTTCGCAAAAGGTTTCAAACCGTCTAACTTGAGAAACGCCCTTATGTCCATTTTTATTTGGACATGGTTGCTGGGATGTTTGGGATGGGTTTTGGGAACTGTTTTTACGTTCCCATCTCCACCTTTGCGTTGCAACTGGAAACACTCTCCGATTTGTATATTCCCGCGAGCTGTATAATCCACGGAATTAATCCAATTTTCTAAGAATCTCTGACATTTTCCATATACGCATTACGCTGTTTTCTCTATCATATAAGACTAGTATTTCACGGCTGGGATGATTTAGAGATAGACGCTTTAACTATCTTTCTAGCGATCGGTTCAAGAATCTGTCGCCATTTGCTACGTTGCGAGGAAGGAATTAAGGGCCTATTCGTGTTTCCGCTTTTAACCTGAATAACTTTTTCAGATCTAAAGCGTATTGATTCGGTATCGCAAAGGTCTCGCAGAAATTTATCTAGGCTCGTTCTCGTCGCCTGGTTGAACCCTGCCCGCTTGTACCCTTTTATATAACGTCTACGTTTCTACCCTCCGCGAATGACATTTTTACGTCGCATTTTTCCCCATGAATACCAGTTGATATACTCCCACGTAAGGAGTGGTTAAATCAAATTCTTTCTGGATAGCTTTTATAACTCTGGGATGGTCTCCAACGCTGTTGCAGAATAGTTTCTCGATATTTCTGCCAGCGAAGGCGTTTCTATTCTGACGCATGATTGTAAAGTCGAGGAATTATTATCTTCCGGCACCAGTTAACCAACCGACAACGACAATTCCAAGAAACTGGCCGCATATAAAAACAATGCGAGCGAACCATGTTTTTTGTCTTCCTTGCTAAATTCTGCTTGGTTAAAGAATTTCATCCTACTTTCCGCACAAAAAGTTTCAGGTTTCCCCGATTTTTCTGATTCCCGGAATGATCAATTCCGTTGCTGGGGAACAACGCTGCCCCAGTAGTCTTGTTCCGTCATTCCCAGCAAATCAAGCACTTCCCTGTGAACGGGAGTCAGCTCATCCCTGTACTCCATCTCAAGCTCATCTCCCCGCATGACGCGATACACCGACATATCATGGAACCGGTCGAATATCCTGGCCGTGGTCGGGTGATACGCCAGACGATGTTCAGGATAAACGGCAATGGCTTCAACCCGTTTCGTCTTCATAGACCGTCGCACCTCGCGTTCAATCACCGACTGGATTATCAGGGCCATGAAGAACAACAACATCATCGCTTCCACCCTGGCGATCTTCTTGAACAGCGTGGGAGCCGCAAGATGCACGCTCTTCAGCTGCTCAAAGCGCTTCTCCAGCCTCGGCTGATACTTGTAGGCCAGAAGAGCTTCTTTCGCCCCCATAGACCTGTCGGTGCAAAGCAAAGGGAATACGCCGTCTACATTGTTCTCCCTCAAAAGAGCTTCGCGATTGCGTCTCCAGCTTAGTGAATATACGGTCTTTACCCTCTTTACGTATCGAGTCCCCCTGCCGGGACGTCCCCTGCCCGCTTGCTTTACCGAACTCTCCCGCGCCTCCTCTACGGCAACGTCGTAGAACGCCGCGACGTCATGCTCCTTCAGTATCTTCTCAACCCTTCTTTCAATCTGCTCTCTTGTCTTGAGGTTACGGACATTCAGCCGGCCGCTTACGTCCGCCAAGGCCATCTCGGCCTCCTCAAGCCGCTTCTCCCGCGCGCTCCTGTCACGTTCTCTCTTCTGAGTTGAATATATCCAGTGCAGCCCGTAGCCGCCCTTCAAGGTCTCATGCTTTCCCCGATACTGTAAAAAGTCTCGAAACTGCCTTCGCGGTTCGCTACGGGCCTGCGCAGAATCCGTTTCCTGCTCTTGGGACTGACTCGCATGGATTCCTTGAACGTCTTTACTTCCTTCCACGTCTCCGGCACTATGGTCACGACCCTTCCCCCGTTGCCCGCAATGAAGGACAACTGCTTTGAAGTGCACAGCTTGCGGTCGGCCACATACAGAAAATCCCTGCGCCCCGCAATGCCGCACAGAGCCCTCCAGGTCTCAATGTGGGTAGTGTCGTCGGTACGGTTGCCCGGATAGGTCTTGCAGTGCACGGGCACGGCTCCGTCGGCGGAAATGGTAAGGTTGAACACGATCTGCTTGAGGTCGGGGCGATGATCCTTGCTGTGGCCGTACTCAAAGGAAAGTCCCGTGCGGCTTGTGGCGGGCATCCTTCCGGTTGTCTTGACCGTGGTGGAATCATTGTGAAGCTGATCAAGCTCACAGCCCGCGGAGCGGACAACACAGACAGCGCAGTCCGTCGTCAGAGTGGCCCTGTCAACCTCAAAGAGCTTGTCAAGAGCCCTGCCGTAGCGGTCATCGCTGAACATCTCCTCCGACAGCGAGCTTTTACGTCCCAGCAGCCTGCCGTCAAGATCGGCGGTCCACCTCCCGAGTTCGTAAAGCGGCCGACGGCCGCTCGCAATGTTGAACACCAGGAGCAGAAGGGTATCCGCCGCGGGATATCTTTCGTTGCCGTGGGGTTTTATGTAACGTCGAAGAAGGCTGTCGAATCCCAGCCTGCGCGCTACGGTCTGGAGCAGGGGGATTTCTCCGATGCGTGTGCGTTGGAGGGTGTTTGACATGTCTGCATGGTATATATACTATAACAAATGCAGATGTCAAGAATAAAACAGATTGAACAGCTGGAGAGCAGGCGGGCCGAGGTTGTGGAGTCTATTGCGGGAATCAGGGAGATGATCAGGGGATCGTTCAGCACTGTCTACCGCAAGTGCGGCAAGTCGAACTGCCGGTGCGCGAAGGGGGCTGGTCATCCGGCGGATCAGATTGTTTTTTTGCAGGGTTCCCGTTCAAAGTGCAGGATTGTTCCAAAGCAGGATGTTCCGTGGGTTAAAAGCATGACGGAGAACAGGAGGCTGTTCCGCAGGCAGAGACAGCAGCTCAGAAAGATTGAGAAAGCGATTCACAGGGAAATGGATGAACTCGAGGCTGAGATAATAAGCAGTTCGATAGAGGGGAAAGACTATCTGAAGTAGTTTTTGTCTTCGAAACCGCGGGCTGGGAAGAGTTTAAAGGAAAAAAGGGCTGCCAGGGCCGAAAAAATCATCAGGCATTAAAGCCAGTTACAAATCAATAAATCGGGGAAACCAGAAACTTTTTTTGTGCGGAAAGTAGGTTTCATAATTCTTTCTTCTTATTTTATTACAACACCATCATAAACCTTTTCGATTAGAGAAGGAATAACCGCATTGCCAAGTTGTTTATAACCTTGTATCCCTGGGCTAACTATAAAGTCCTCAGGAAATTGCATAAGGCGTTTGCACTCGGTCAAGGATAGCCTTCTTACACGATTATCTACAAGGTATAAACCTGTCCTCGCTCCAACTCCGCCACCATTAGCGGATAGCGTAATCGCTTGCCCATCAATAGAGTAAATTCTTTCCCCTTGTCCGGCCTTATTAACGTATCCAACCCTTATAGGTTTCGTAGGATCTTCATTCCCCGCGGGTTCTATAACGATGTCATTTCTATTGATGTAAAGACGTTCTGAAACGGTTTCTTCAAGTACGTCTCTAAGATACGTTCGCTTTTGCGAAGGTCTGGGTTCTTTGTAGTCCAATTCTTCTGGAGACTCAACATCATCGCGCAAACAAGCAAAATATACTCTCTCCCTCGCTTGCGGTATGCCAAAGTGGGCGGCGTTTAGAGTAGAGTAATGAACCTTGTATCCTATCTCCCGAAGTTTGTTTTCTATCGTTTGGATTGCGGTCCCATTGTCAACCGTAAGAATATTCTTAACGTTTTCGAGCAAGAGAACATACGGCCGATGGTATTGAGCTATGCGGACTATCTCATAGAAAAGCAGTCCCCGATTATCTCTCATCCCTTTTTGCTTTCCAGATATGGAAAAGGATTGACATGGAAAACCAGCACATAGAATATCGTGAGGAGGGATTTCCCTCTCGCTTATTTCGCAAATATCTCCCTCTGGGGTTTCACCGAAATTGCGTTTGTAAACCTTGCTGGCGTGGCGGTCTATTTCAGACGAAAATACGCATTTCATACCCTTGTGCTCAAGGGCTATTCGGAAGCCTCCTATGCCCGCGAAAAGGTCGATGAAGGTGTGCATTGTTCCCTAGTTATATTCTCTAAGGCCTTATCAAATAACTGGTCTTTCTTGTCCCGATGGTTGTACTTGAATTGAGCCTCAGCTATGTAGTAAGGAAGATATTTGACGCTGTAGTGGCGGTGAGTACCGTACCATGCCCTCCTTATTAACTCCCAGAACTCTTCAACAGTGTTAGTGTGAACATCCCCTCGGGAATATTCTTTTACGGAATGCTTGATGTAATCGCACTTCGTCCATTTGACGATATGGGAATATATCCGGTACTCATCCGTGTATATAGTAGCTTTGCTTATATCCACGTTGTCCAGAATCATATTCCGAACATCTTTACTGCGACATCGGTTGTTTTTAGGAATGGTAGTAATCATATCGCCTCCGCGTTCCACCATTCCTACTACCATCTGTTTATCAGCCCCGCGTCCCCGCTTGCGAGGGTTTTCTTTAGACGGGTGACGAGGCTTGTCCACGATATAGGTTTCATCTATTTCGATGATCCCTTTTAGAAAAGGCGATTTCGTGCCAAGCATCCCTTTTCTTATCCGTTGTGATAAAGAATAAGCGGTCTTGACGGGTAGGTCAAGATGGCGGGCAAGTTGTCTGCTTGATATGCTTTTTTTCGCTTCTACTATAAGCGATACTGCCAGAAACCACTTATTAAGTGGAATCCGCGTTCCGTGCATTATAGTATTGACGGTTGGAGAAAAAGACTTATGGCAATCATGGCACTGCAACCGCGAACGACGATTTCTCTCTTTTTTTCTGCTTGTTTTCTTACTTCTGCAATACGGGCATTCCGGTTGCTTATGCCAACGCAGATTACACAAATATTCCAAACAAACATTATCATTGTTGAAAGTGTTAGCCACATGTATCGTTTTCATAACAATATAATTGCAGTAGAAGACGAAATAAATGTCAAGCCCTAAAAGTAACTCCTTTGGAGGTATTTCACGTCCGCACATGAAACGGGTTAAGGCGAAAAATACCTCGTTAGAATTAAAGCTAAGACATCTCCTAACAGATATGAAATATAGAGGCTATAGAATTCATTACGATAAGTTGCCGGGAAAGCCTGACGTAGTGTTTACACGAAGACGGAAAGTCATATTCGCTCACGGTTGCTTCTGGCATAGCCACGATTGCAAAGCTGGGAGAAACACTCCAAGAAGCAACAAAAGCTACTGGGGGCCAAAATTGCGAAAAAATGTCGAAAGAGATAAGAAGCACCTAGAAGAAATAAAGTCGAAAGGGTGGGATGTCTTAATTGTCTGGGAGTGCGAATTAAGATGCCCTAACAAGGTAAGAGAAAAACTGGCGGAATTTTTAGATGTTCAATCCACAAAATAGGCATTGTGAAACCTGATAAGCAACTATTTAATGTTCAGTATATAGATTGCTTAGGTATTCTTCATCACCAATATCATCATAATGTGCACAAATTCATCTACTCAGAGACTTTATTTAAACTTTTCACTTTTTCTATAAGCTCGAGCATCCGCGCCGGGTTGTCCGTCGGCAGCCGGCACTCGTAATTCGAGCACACGTACGCCGCGGGTTTCCCGTCAATGGGCTTGTGGCCCCGTGCGTAGGGGGCGATTCCCGAAATCTCCGCTTCGTTCGCCTCGTCCTTCACAATGACAACCTTGTTCGGCAGGAACTCGCCCGAGAGGGCGTCGAGAAACCGGCGGGTCCCGGGGGAATTCCTGTCCCCGGCTATTACTATCTCGAAAGAAGGACCCAGCATGAAGTCAAGGGAGTTCATGTGCATCGAGAAAGAAGCCGGGTGCCTTGAGATCTGGGAGGAGAAAGCCGCTGCCATCCGGGCCGCCCTGTCTTCAAGGTCGGGATCGCCGGTCAGCCTCGCTATCTTAAGGATGTTAAGAGTCGAAACCGAGTTCCCCGACGGAAGAGCCCCGTCGTAAATTTCCTTCTGCCTGGCTATCAGGGCTTCGCCGTCGTCGGCCGTGAAGAAAAAGCCCGCGAACTCCTCGTCCCAGAAATGCTCGAACTGGTCCCGGCAGAAAGAAATCGCCAGGGCCAGGTACTCTTCGTCGAAAACGCTTTCGTAGTACTCAAGAAGACCCCATATGAAAAAGGCGTAATCATCGACGCTCGCCGCTATGCCCGCCTCGCCCCCGCGGTAGCGGTGAAGGAGCCTTCCGTCGTGGACAAGGTTCCGCCTTACGAACTCTATCGCGCCCCGTGCGGCGTCGGAATATCTTTTCTCCCCGAAAGCCGCCGCCGCTTTTGAAAACGCCGCTATCGCCACTCCGTTCCAGTCCGTGAGCACCTTGTCGTCCCTGTAGGGGTGAACCCTTTTCTCCCTGCGGGCGAAAAGCTTCTCCCGCAGGTCCTCAAGCTTCTTCTCAAGCGCTTCGGCCGGGACGCCGCGCCGCGCGGCGGTGTCGGAAAGAGGTTCTTTGAGGTGAAATATGTTCCTCCCGCTCCGCTCTCCCGTCGCCTCGTCCGTGAAATTCCCGTCGCGGGAGAGACCGTAGACGTCAGAGAGAAGCTCCGCATCCTCCGCTCCCGCGAGTTCCTCTATCTCCCCCGCGGTCCATAGATAGAACCTGCCTTCCTCCCCTTCGCTGTCGGCGTCTTCGGCCGAGTAAACACCTCCTTCGGGAGAGGTCATGTCCCGGATCAGGTATTCGAGTATTTCCCTCGCCTTTTTCTCGTAAAACGGGTTTTTCGTGATCTGCCAGGCTTCGGTGTAAGTGATTACCAGAAGCGCCTGGTCGTAAAGCATCTTTTCGAAATGGGGAACAAGCCACCGCGAATCGGTCGAATACCTGTGAAAGCCGAAGCCCACGTGGTCGTATATGCCGCCCCTCCCCATGGAAAGAAGCGTCCTCTCGACCATCCTCAAGGCGGCATCCTTCCCCGTGCGCCCGTAATACCTCATCAGGAACATCAGGTTGTGCGGGGTCGGGAACTTGGGGGCCCTGCCGAAGCCGCCCTCGTCGGGGTCGAAAGCCGAAAGGAAGTAACCGTAGGCCTGATCAAGCGTTTTCTCGTTAAGCAGGGAAGTCCCGACTCTGCGCAGGGAATCTCCGAGGCTGCGGACGGCGTCGGTTATCTGCCGGGCCGATTCCAGGACCTCTTCCCTTCTGTTCTCCCAGAGATCCTTTATCGCCGGCACAAGCTCCTTCATTCCGACTCTCCCGTAGCGGTTCTCCTTCGGTATGTAGGTTCCGGCGAAAAACGGTTTTCCCCCGGGCGTCATGACTATGTTGAGGGGCCAGCCGCAGCCTTTCTTTGAAATCACGTGACAGACGGTCATGTAGATATTGTCGATGTCGGGGCGCTCCTCCCTGTCGACCTTGATCGAGACGAAGTTCTCGTTCATGAGCCCCGCCACCTCGGCGTCCTCGAAGGATTCGCGCTCCATGACGTGGCACCAGTGGCAGGTCGAGTATCCTATGGAGAGAAATACGGGCCTTCCAAGCTCCCGGGCCCTCTCGAACGCCTCCTCTCCCCACGGATACCAGTCAACCGGGTTCTCCGCGTGCTGGAGAAGGTAGGGGCTTTTTTCGTTTTTAAGCCTGTTCGACACTCAAGCCTCCGCTTCGGGAAACCGGCCGGAGGAATTTCCCCCGGCCGGGAAAAATAATGATTTCCTTCTGTTCATATTCTATTTTTAGGCTAACATTCTCACCTAAATGCGTAAACCCGTACAGAAGGCGGGCGTCGTCGCCTACAGGGAAAACAGCCTCGGGGAAATCGAAGTCATTCTGGTGAGTTCAAGAAAGCTCGACGATTCATGGGTTTTTCCCGCCGGAGGAGTCGATTACGGCGAAACTCCCGCCGAGGCGGCGGAGAGGGAATGTCTCGAGGAAAGCGGATACAGGGTGGAAATAGAGGAGCCTCTCGACATACTGGTCATTGAAGGGGGGAAAAGGCGCGTTCTCTACACTTTTTTCCGCGCCAGGGCCGTCGAGGATACGGGAGACTACGAAAAGGACAGAAAAAGAAAATGGTGCGGGATTCATGACCTTCCCGATACGGTCGCTTACCTGTTTCGGGAAGTCGCGGAAAGTTTTCAGAAAAACATCCTGGGGCAGCAGTCCCGGGGCTGAAGCCCCGGCCGACCGAGCGGCAATCGCAACTTCACACTCACGCCGGAGAGGAACGAATGAAAAGCCAGCAGTTCATAAAGAAGACGCAGAGCCACTACGCGCGGGTAGCGGCCATCTACAGGTCTCTCAGAGTCACGGACTCAGAACCCGTGCTCTACATAAAGGGAATGATAGGGGACAGGGGGAAGATAAAGGCCGCCGACGTGGGGGCCGGGGCCGGGCGGTACGCGAGACTTTTCTTCGAGCACCTGGGCGAGGAGAACCTGTTTCTTTACTGCTACGACACAAACGAGTTCATGCTCGAGAGCCTCGAGCAGTATCTTGAAGATCACGGCATCCGGAACTACGCGACCAAGATCGCCATGGCGCAGGAACTTCCCGTCGGGGACGAGGCGCTTGATGCCGTATTCTGCTTCAACGCCATACATTTTTTCAACACCCCGAAATTCCTGAGGGAAAGCGCGAGGGTGCTGCGGGAGGGATCGTTTCTTTTCATATACACGAGAACCAGGACCCAGAGCATGAAAAGCATATGGGGGAAGCATTTCCCGTCGTTTAACCGGAAGGAGTCTGACTTCTACAACACCGGAAGTCTCGAGGCGGAGATCGGAAAAACCGAGGGACTTGAGCTTATTGAGACGAAAACATTCGTTCTCGCCAGGGAAAATTCCCTGAAGGAGCTGGTCGAGAGGGCGCAGAGCAAGCATTACTCGACTTTCTATCTCTACGAGAGCCAGGAGTTTGAAAGATCCCTCGCGGAGTTCAGGAAAAATATCCGAGAATCCTACGAGGACCCCGACAAAATCAACTGGTCAGACGAGAAAACCATGTATACCGTGCTCAGGAAGTAACGGGGGAATTTCTTCCGTCGGCTCCTGCTGAGTTGACACCCGCACGTTTTCCGACTAATATAAAGTCGAGTTACATATTAGTCGGAAAAATGAATTACATAGAACGCACGCTCGAACAGACCATAACAGAGGCCAGCGCGGCTTTCAAAGTCGTCCTGCTGACAGGACCGCGGCAGGTCGGAAAAACAACTTTACTCCAGAAACTGAAGGAACCGGGACGTTCATACGTATCTCTGGACGAACCCGATACGCGCTTTGCCGCGAAACGAGACCCGGCCGGATTTATCAGCCGCCTCAGGCTTCCCGCCCTGATCGACGAGGTGCAGTACGTTCCCGAGCTGTTTCCCTACATAAAGGCCGTGGTGGACAGAGCCGGAGAAACCGGCCTGGTATGGCTTACCGGCTCCCAGCAGTTCTCCATGATGAAGAACGTGTCCGAGTCCCTTGCCGGCAGGGTCGCCATACTTGATCTTCAGGGCATTTCTCTTGCGGAGGAACAGGGGCGGCCGGGAACGCCCCCCTTTATTCCCACGGCCGAGGTTCTTCGAGAGCGCGAGAGAATCGCCCGGCCGCTCGGCGTGGAGCAGGTGTTCGAGAAAATCTGGCGGGGATCCTACCCGCATGTCGTCTCCGACCAAGGCAGAAGCTGGCACCGGTTCTACCAGTCATATGTTTCGACTTACATCGAGTGCGACGTGCGCGACTACCTCAGAATTGACGACCTGATGTCCTTTCACAAGTTCATACAGGTGGCCGCCGCAAGAACCGGCCAGATGCTCAATTACCGCGAAGTCTCAAAAGATGCGGGGGTAAGCGAACCAACCGTCAAATCGTGGTTCAACGTCCTCAGGGCCACGGGACTCGTCACGATACTGCAGCCGTATTTCAAAAACACCGCCAAGCGGCTCCTCAAGACACCCAAGTTTTATTTCATGGATACGGGACTCTGCTGCTTTCTCACCAGGTGGACGAACCCCGAAGTTCTCGAAAAAGGCGCCATGGCGGGGGCGATACTGGAAACCTACGCGGTATCCGAGATTATCAAGTCGCATATCCATAACGGATCCTCAGACCCCGTTTACTATTACGCCGACAAGGAAAAGCGTGAAGTGGACATTCTGATTGAGCGGGACGGCCGCATTCACCCGGTTGAAATCAAGAAAACCGCCTCCGTGCGCAACTCGGGATTCCGGGGATTCGATTTCCTGCGGAGCGTCAAGACTCCCGTCGGACACGGCTGCGTTCTGTGTTTCCATGAAAAACTCCTTCCCTTCAGCCGTGAAGTCGACATTGTTCCGATCGGGTACCTGTAGCTCCGACTAATATAAAATTGGATTATATATTAGTCGGATTCCGGGACTGTCCGGTAAAAGCTGTCATGGCGGGCGATGGGGGATTCGAACCCCCGACCCCAGGCTCCGGAGGCCTGTGCTCTAATCCGCTGAGCTAATCACCCGCCGACAGATATTCCAAGTTCCTTCATAACAAGCTTCATGTCTTCCCAGACGGGTTTCTTAAGAGACGGGTTCCGAAGAAGCGCCGCCGGGTGGTACGTGATCATGAGCTTCGAGTTTCCGTACTGGTGAAAAGTGCCTCTTAACTGCCCCATCTTGAAGTTCTTGAGCTTGAGCATCAGTCCGGTGGCGACGCTTCCGAGGGAGACTATCACCTCGGGATTTATGCTCTCTATCTGCTTCATGAGAAACGGTTCGCAGCTTGCCACCTCGTCGGGCTGCGGGTTCCTGTTTCCCGGGGGACGGCACTTCACAACGTTGCATATGTAGACGTCCTTTCTCTCAAGCTTCATCGCCCGGATTATCCTCGTTAGCAGCTGCCCCGCCCTCCCGACAAAGGGCCTTCCCTGAATGTCCTCGTCCCTTCCGGGACCCTCGCCGACAAAGACGAGCCTCGCCCGGGGATTGCCCTCGCCGAACACTATGCTCTTCCTGGTCTCGCAGAGACGGCACCTCGTGCAGTCCCCGAGTTCCTCCCTTATCTCTGAAAGCGTCCCGACCGCGGATGAACCTCCCGGCTCCCTGCGATCGCTTAAAAGAACGGGATCGTCTTTCTCCGTATCCGCTATTTCGGTCCCTCCCGCGGCAACCCCGGCCGGCAGTTCCTCTATCCCTATCTCCCTGCAGAACCGAAGGTAGCTCTCAAGCGCCCGCGCCGTCTCGTAAAATTCACTGGAATTCATTGCCCGCCGGGAAGGAAGTCTAACACAAACGGCAGCAGGTAGCGAAGGGGTTTGAAAGCGGGGCGGCTTTTAATTAGAATAAGAGCGCGTTTGCGGAAACCCGAGACCCAAACCCGCAAAACGCCTTCCCCTCGAAATGGAAAGAGAGTACAGACCGCAGGAAATCGAGAAAAAGTGGCAGGACTTCTGGGCGGAGAAAGACACCTACAGGGTCTCCGAGGAGACCTCAGGGGAAAAGTACTACGTCCTTGAGATGTTCCCCTACCCGTCGGGGAGAATCCACATGGGGCACGTGAGGAACTACACGATCGGGGACGTCGTCTCGAGATTCAAAAGGGCGAGGGGCTTTAACGTTCTCCACCCCATCGGGTGGGACGCTTTCGGGCTGCCCGCCGAAAACGCGGCGATACAGAACGCCGTACACCCATCGACCTGGACGCGGGCCAACATAGCCCAGATGAAACAGCAGCTCACGCGCCTCGGGTTCAGCTACGACTGGAGCCGGGAAATCGCGACGTGCGACGTCGAATACTACCGCTGGGAGCAGTGGCTTTTCACCAGGCTTCACCGCGAGGGGCTTGCGTACAGAAAGACTTCCGTCGTGAACTGGGACCCGGTTGACCAGACGGTGCTCGCAAACGAGCAGGTGATCGACGGAAAGGGATGGCGCTCGGGTGCGGTCGTCGAAAAAAAGGAAATACCGCAGTGGTTCCTGAGGGTAAGCGATTACTCGGAAGAGCTGCTCTCCGAACTCGAAAAGATGAAGGGATGGCCCGACGCGGTCAAGACCATGCAGCGAAACTGGATAGGGAGGTCCGAGGGGGTGGAGGCAGATTTCCGCGTGGACGGGAAAAAGAGCGTTCTCAGGATATTCACCACGCGCCCGGACACGATCATGGGGGTGACCTACCTAGCCCTTGCCCCCGAGCATCCTCTTGTAGCCGAGACGGCGGAGGGAAACCCCGAGGTGGCGGATTTTCTCGCCCGGTGCCGCAAGGCTCCCGTCTCAGAAGCCGAGATCGAAACCATGGAGAAAAGCGGAGTCCCCCTGGGAATGGACGCCGTCCATCCCGTAAGCGGGGAGAAAATACCCGTGTGGACCGCGAACTTCGTCCTCATGAGCTACGGAACGGGCGCCGTGATGAGCGTTCCCGCGCACGACCAGAGGGACTGGGAGTTCGCGAAAAAATACGGCCTCGGGATAAAACAGGTGATTTTCCCAGATGACGGGAGCGTCTCCGACATGGAAAAGGAAGCGTTCACGGAAAAGGGGGTTCTCGGGGATTCCGAGCGGTTCTCGGGGCTCACCTCGCGGGAAGCCTTCGGGGAAATAGCCGGGTTTCTCCGGGAAAACGCCGCGGGCGGAACCAGGACCAACTACCGCCTTAGGGACTGGGGAATCTCGAGGCAGCGCTACTGGGGAGCGCCGATACCCATAGTTTACTGCGGGCGGTGCGGGGAGGTTCCGGTTCCCGATTCCGACCTTCCGGTGAAACTCCCGCTCGAGATAGACATTGACGGGGAGCGGATTCCCGCTCTCTCCGGGATCGAAAGCTTCATCGCGACAGACTGCCCCGCCTGCGGAGAACCTGCGAAGCGGGAAACCGACACGATGGATACGTTTGTCGAGTCCTCCTGGTATTTTCTCAGGTACGCCTCTCCCGGTTTCAAAGGCGGCATGTTCGAGCCCGAAAAAGCCTCCTACTGGCTTCCCGTGGACCAGTACATAGGCGGAATAGAGCACGCAATACTTCACCTGCTCTACTCGAGGTTCTTCACGAAGGCGCTGAGAGACATCGGGGTTTTCCGGCTCGACGAACCCTTTGAGAATCTCCTCACCCAGGGGATGGTGGTAAAAGACGGGGCGAAGATGTCGAAGTCTCTCGGAAACACCGTGGACCCAGACGACATGATAGTCCGCTACGGAGCCGACACCGTGAGGATGTTCATGCTCTTTGCCGCCCCCGTGGAAAAGGACCTTGAGTGGAGCGAGCAGGGAGTGAACGGGATGTTCAGGTTTCTCGGCAGGGTCTGGCGTTTCGCGACGGGGTTTTTCGCCGAACGGGAGAACGAAGGGCGGGCCCCGGAACCCCCGGCTGAGGGAAAACCGGCCGCTCTCGCCGCCGCGACCAACCGTACGATTAAAAAAGTCACGGAAGACATAGAAAGCTTCAAGTTCAACACCGCGATATCGGCCGTAATGGAGCTTTTCAACGAGCTCACGGCGCTCTGGAAGGAAAAAAGCGTGGGAAGAGAGCACGCCCGCGCGTCGCTGCTCGCGACAACGAGGCTCATCTACCCCATGGCCCCCCACTTCGCGGAGGAGCTCTGGGAACTTTCGGGAGAAAGCGGAAGCCTGGTCGACAGGGAGTGGATAGGATGGGACGAGAGCGCTTTTGAGAGCGCGGAAATAACCATACCCGTAAGGGTCAACTCCAGGGTGAGAAACCAGATCTCCCTGAGCGCGGACGCGGACGAGGAAACCGCCAGGGAAATCGCCCTCTCAGACGGCCGGGTAAAGGAATACATAGCGGGGCGGGAGATAAAGAATTTCGTCTACGTGCCGAAAAGGCTCGTGGACATAAGGGTTTAGCCGGGAGAAAAGGAACGTGAAGGAAGAACCGGGCTATCTGGGGAAAAAGGTGGAGGCGATAGAGGTTTCTCCCGGGAAACCGGTCTCGAGGCTGCTCGAGGAGATGGCGCAGACGGGATTCCAGGGCAAAAGCCTCGCCAAGGCGGCAGACGTTCTCTGCAGGATGGTGGAAGCCGAGAACCTCACCATCTTTTTCGGCTACGCCGGATCCCTCTCCACGACCGGACAGTGGAAGATAATAAACTGGCTGATCGAAAGCAGGTACATGGACGTCCTGGTGCCCACGGGCGCGAACATCTCCGAGGACATAGTGGAGGCGATGGGCTTTTCGTACTGGCAGGGAACCCCGAACGAAGACGACGCGAAGCTTTTCTCCGAGGGGATAAACCGCTACTACGACGTTTACGGAACCGAGCCCGACTACCTTGAGATGACCGAACTTCTGGCCGAATTCATAATGACCCTCGATAAATCCCGAAGCTATTCCTCGAGGGAATTTCTCAGAAGATGCGGACAGTGGCTCGACAGGAGGAACATAAACAGCATCGTGGCCGCGGCCGCGAGAAACGAAGTCCCGGTCTTCTGCCCCGCGATAGCCGACAGCCCCTACGGAGACGCGGCGCTCATAGCCGAAAGCAAGGGGCATCATCTCGCGATCGACGCCATGCAGGACTACGTGGAATTCATGGAAATGGGCAGGAGCGTAACTGACACGGGAGTGGTTTACATAGGCGGCGGAGTGCCGAAGGACTTCATTCAGCTTTTCGCCGTCACGGGCGATCTTCTTTACGAGGACAGGAAGGTTCCGGGAAGAGAGGCCGGGCTCAACCGCAAGGGAACCGGGGAGCAGGAAACCTACTATCCTCACAAGTACGCGATCCAGATCACGACCGATTCTCCCCAGTGGGGGGGACTCTCGGGGTGCACGTTCGAGGAGGCCGTTTCGTGGGGAAAAGAAAACCCCGAAGGCAGCCTGGTTCAATGCTACTGCGACGCCACCATAGCCCTTCCCATCATCTCCCACGCCCTCTCGGAAAAAACGAACGTAAAAAGAAAGGGAACCGTTTTTAAATTCGGCGACTGAATCCGGGGCTTTCTCACAGCACTCCCTCAGGAATGACCGAGGAAGCGGTGCCCCAGGAAACCGCGGTAGAGAATGTGCCACTTGTTGCGGTCTCGCGGTGATCAACTTTCTGGGGAACAATACGCCCGTAAACGGCCGGTTTTTAAAATCCCTTCCCGCAACCGCTCAAGGCGTTGCGTTTAGGCAATTAAAGTGTAGATTCAATTAAAGAAGTTCCTGAAAAACCCGAGCGGAGGAAACACGCGGCAGATGAACAAAGAACGCATAGGAGTGGATTATTCCGAGCTTCACCGGCTCGACAGCCCTGCAAACAGGCTCATAAGAGAATCGATATGGGGAACCGAGGACGACATAGGACAGCAGTCGTTCATCACCCCCCGTTACCTCGATCAGCTGGTCCCCAGGCTCGGCATAGGGAAAGCGGCGCACGTGCTTGACGTGGGAAGCGGAGCGGGCGGTCCCGCGATATACATAGCCGACAGGACCGGATGCAGGGTGTCCGGGATAGAGATTAACGAGGTTGGAGTCGACGTATCGAGAAACCTCGCGAAAAACTCCGGGCTTGAGCAGCAGACGGAATTTCATCTGGGCGACGCCATGGAAATGCCGTTTGCCGGAGAGACTTTCGACCTGGCGATAAGCCTTAACGTGATGAACGTGTTTGAGGACAAGACGGGACTTTTCAGGGAAGTTCTCAGGGTGCTTAAGCCTTCCGGAACGTGGGCGTTTCTAAGCGGCACTTTCGAGATATCCGGCGACGAGGAAACAAAACAGAAGATGGCGAGAGGCTACCTTATCCCGCAGTACTACGATTCGCTTGAAAGCTACAGGGAAAAGCTCGAATCCGCCGGATTCCGCATCGAGGAAATAACCGAGTACGTGGCGGATTTCCGGGTTCAGGTGAAAAACTGGGGAGACGCCTACAAGAAGCACGCGGCCGTGATCGCAGAAGAGCAGGGGGAGGAAAACACCAGCTACCACATCGAGTATTTCGATACGTATCTGAGGCTGGTCGACGAGGGAAGAGCCTCGAATCATCTCGTCATATGCTCAAAGCCCGGGTAAGTTTCGCCGACCCGGGTTCATTGGCTGTTCGCCGCGGCGCGGTTCTTTCGGCAGCGCGGAACAGCGTCTTAAGAAGAGCTGCCCGCGCCGTTCAAGATTTCGCTTGACATGACTTAAGGAAAAAGTAGAGAATTAAGTGTGAGTTAAGAACCCCAGGAGGAATATATGTTATGAGAGAATGTGTTTTTGGAATAATTCTTGTTGCGGCAAGTGCGGTTATGGCCGTTCCGGCCCTTGCCGGCGACACCGGCGGCGCCGATAAAAATATAGTGACAGCAAGTGACGTGGTTGATAAAGACACCCTTAAAAGTTTTGTTACGCGTGCGAAAAATCATATTGAAGCCGCCAGCACTCCCAGCGAGCTTTTTGCAGCACTGAGAGAGCTTAGAACCGATGAAACCTGGAGAAAGGGCTCCATCTACCTCTTTATCGTACAGCGGCCCACGGAAACCGGGGGCGAAATAATTATTTTCAACGCCAGCAACCGTGACCTTGAAGGTGGATCCATGCATCTCGTAGACATAGACGGCACGGATGTCGGCCATGAATTTGAAAAGACGGTATACTCGGGGGACGGCTTCCTAGAGTACAGATGGGATAATCCGGCAGTTTCAGGAGACGAACTGAACGAACCGGGGAAAGTCCCCGGCACCTCGCGGAAACTGAGCTACGCGGTAGATTTAAGCATTTTTGGTCATCCCGAGGACCTGATGCTGGGCGCCGGCTATTATCTGGATCCGCCTCCGGCAAAAAAGAAAGGATGCGCGGTCGCGGCTGCGGGAAGCGGAACCCCTTCTCAAAGCTCCGTATTCAACCTGTTTTTGATGGTATCCGCCCTGTTCCTGGCGGTTTCGTGGAAAAGCCGCCCGGAGAAAAAATGAACCCGGGACGGGTTTGGTTTTCCTGACCCGCTCGAAAACCGTTTGTAACGACGAAAAGCAAGAAAGGGGGAAGCGCCCGAAAAGCCGCTTCCCCCTTTTTTTCGACCTGATGATTTCCGTTTGTTCCGGCCCCGCTTCCGGCTTCCCCGCATGGTCACACGGCCGGGCGATCCTTGAGAACGGAGCAGATGTCCCTTGAAGCCCTCTCCGGGTCGTCCGATCCGAAAACGCTCGTTATGACCGCCACGCCGTCAACCCCTGTAGCAAGCACCTGCGCCGCGTTATGGGGGAATATCCCACCTATGGCGAATATCGGAATACCCGTGATGGCGGTTTTCGCCTCGACCAGGGTTTCAAAAGGGGTGGGAATCCTGCCGGGTTTCGTCGGAGTGGCCCAGGGAGTTCCGAAAACGACGTAATCGGCGCCCATCCTCTCGGCGTGTATTCCTCTCGGAAGGGAACCGTAGCAGGAAACGCCTATGATGGCGCCGTTACCCAGCTTCTTTCTCGTCGGTATTATGTTCGGGTCGTCTTCGCCCAGATGCACTCCGTCGGCCTTTATTTCCATCATGAGTTCCGGGGAGTCGTTTATTATAAGCGGCACGCCGTATCTTCTCGTAATGCCGAGAAGCTCCCTGCCCAGGGCGGCGACTTCGGAGCGCGGGGAAGTCTTGTCCCTCAGCTGAACGATGCCGGCCCCTCCCGCCAGCGATTTCTCGACTGTTTCGCAGAAAGAACCGCGCGGGATCAGCCCCTCGTCGGTAATCACGTAAAGTCCCCCGAGTTCAGAACCCATGGCGCACCGCAGACGGAATGAAAACCGTTGCCGGCCCTTTCGGAAAAACGGCTACATGCATCTCTTGAGGAACCTTCTGGCGTTTGCTATCTCTTTTCTCACGTTCGAGGTTGAAGTGCCGCCCCGGGAGTTCCTGCTCTCAACGGAACCCGAGAGCGTTATCACCTCGAAAATGTCCTCGTCGATTTTCTTGGAAAACCTGCGGAATTCGGAGAGCTTGAGGTCCGAAAGCTCCTTTCCGCCGCGCTCGGCGTAGGAAACTATTTTCCCCACGGTTTCGTGGGCCGAACGGAACGGGACGCCCTTGCGGGCCAGATAGTCCGCCACGTCGGTCGCGGTGACGAAGCCGTCCCGAAGCGCTTTTTTCATGCTTTCCTCCCTGAATTCAAGCGTCTTCAGCATTTCGATATTGACCCGGAGGCAGAGCTTCACGGTGTCGACCGTATCGAAAAGAGGCTCCTTGTCCTCCTGCATGTCCCTGTTGTAGGAAAGCGGAAGCCCTTTCATCAGAACCAGCAGCGCGTTCAGGTTTCCGTAGACCCTGGCGGTTTTTCCCCGGGTGAGCTCCGACATGTCGGGATTCTTTTTCTGGGGCATTATGCTCGAACCCGTGGTGAACCCGTCCCCGAGAGAAACGAAGTCAAACTCCTTCGAGCTCCAGAGAACAAGTTCCTCGGAAAGCCTGCTGAGGTGCATCATCAGAACCGAGCAGCAGAACACGAACTCCGCGCAGAAATCACGGTCGCTCACCGCGTCGATGCTGTTTCCGGAAACCGACTTGAAACCCAGGTCCCCGGCGGTCATGTCCCTGTCTATCGGAAACGAGGTTCCCGCCCCGGCGCAGCTTCCAAGCGGGCTCACGTCCACCCTGGAAAGGCAGCCGAGAAACCTCTCGCGGTCGCGCTTGAGCATCTCGTAGTAGGCCAGAAGATGGTGGGACAGAAGAACGGGCTGGGCGCGCTGCATGTGGGTGTAGAGAGGAAGAATCACCCCCAGGTTCTTCGCGGAAAGTTCGACGAACTGCTCCGCCAGGGCGCACACAAGAGAGATTATCTCCTCTGTCTCCCCCTTCAGGTAAAGCCTGGTGTCCGTGAGAACCTGATCGTTTCTGCTCCTGGCGGTGTGCACCATCGCGCCCGAAGAGCCTGTTTTCTCGATAAGCCTTTTTTCTATATTGAGATGGATATCCTCGCAGCTCTCGCTGAACGCGAACTCCCCGCGGTCTATTTCCTTTTCGATCTCCCGAAGACCCCTGGTTATGCGGGACGCGTCCCTGCGGGAAATAATCCCGGTTTCGCGAAGCATCTTCACGTGGGCGATGCTTCCCCTTACGTCTTCCCTGTAAAGACGCCTGTCGAAACTTACCGATTCCGAGAACTTCTCGGCTATATCGTGTGTCTGGGAAGCGAAGCGGCCCCCCCACGCTTTTTTGGCCAATTCAGTCTCCCGTCCCCGCCCCGGTCGACGCAGCCTGCGCCGAATCAAGAAAAACCTTCCGGGTGGGATAAGCGAACTCTATCCCTTCTTCGGAGAACCTTTTGAATATCCTGAGGTTAACGCTCTGCTGTATATCCATGTAATCGTCAAACGAAGGAGTAAGAACAAAGTAAACTATATCGTAGTTAAGGGCAAAATCGCCGTAACTGCTGAAATGCGCCCTTCCGAATTTCGCCTTCGGTTCCGCGTCTATTATCTCCCTTATCAGCCCGGGTATTTTCGCGAGGTCGTCGTGGGACGTCTCGTAGACGACTCCGAGGGAAAAAAGAATCCTGCGGGTGTTCATCCTCTTGTAGTTTTTTATGCGGCTTTGCAGCAGGTCGTTATTCGAAAGAACGAGCTGCTCTCCGGAGAGGCTCCTCAGGCGCGTGGTCTTGAGCCCTATGTGCTCCACGTCCCCGCTCATGCCGTCTATGACTATGAAGTCCCCGACCTCGAAAGGCTTGTCGAAAATAATGGAAAGCGAGGCTATAACGTCGCCCAGCACATTCTGAAGCGCGAGCGCCACCGCTATGCCCCCGACGCCGAGCCCCGCGATTATGGTGGTCGGGTCAAAGCCGAGGTTGTCGATCGTGAGAACCGCCAGGATTATCCAGAGAACCGACTTGGCGAAAAAGCCGAGGCCCCTTATGTGCGTTATCGAGGCGCCGGCCCCGGCGCCGACGTCCGCGAGCTTCTTTTTGACGTAGTAGTCGATGAAGCCGCCTCCCCAGAAACCGACCTGAAGAAGAAGGCAGATCACTATCACGCTGCTGCGGAATTCCCTTATCTGCTCGGTGAGGTCAAGGAAGAAAGTCGCCACGTAGACCGAGAAAATTATTATCAGCACTACGCTGGTTTTCTCCATGAGCGCCGAAACCATGTCGTCAAGGTCGGTTTCGGTCTTCTCGGCGAAACCGGCAAAAGAGCTTATGAGCCTCTTCAGGATGAAGTTGAAGGCGAGGGCCAGAACGACCGCCGCTCCGAGCGCCCAGAGCCACGTTTCTGTGGAATTGCCGAGATAGGTCTGGCTAAGTATTTCCTCGATGTTCAATCAAACGCTCCCGCTGATTCAGAATACGCCCGGCCGCCGCCGCGGCAATGATTATAGATACCCGCTCGCCCGGCCTTAAACAACAGGGAAGGCCGGCTGAGGAAGTCAGAAGGAACTTCCGGGCTCTTTCAGGAACTCGGTTTCCTCCGGGGTGGATTCCCTTCCAAGCGCCGCGTTTCTGTGGGGATACCTTCCGAATCTTTCTATTATGTCGGCATGCCGCCCGGCAAAGTCCGTCGAGCAGGCGAGAGTCTCCGCGATTTCCGCGTGCGCGGCGTACTCCTGCTCGAGGGCGGAGTATTTCCTGACGCTCAGGCGCTGGATCCGCGGATCCTCCGAGTGCATGAGCGGCAGGTAGAAAAAGACCCTGTGCACGGGGTGAAGCCCCCTGTCAAATCCCTTCTCGATGCCCCCGAGGCACGCGCCGAGGGCGAGGGAGTCCCTTGAGAAGGCGCCCGGGGCGTCCCTGTAGATGTTCCTCGGAAACTGGTCGACGACTATTATGAACGCCACCGTGCCAAGAGGCGTTTCGAGCCAGTGGGAAAGACCGCCCTCTCCGGCAAGCAGGACGTGCCCTTCGAACCTCCGCCTCACGAGATCGTCGAATTCCTCGGACTTCATCCACCAGGTCATCTGCTTCTGCCTGTCCGGCAGCTCACCCTCGCGCAGATCGCCGAACCAGAAACCGAGCACCTCGGAGATTTCCTCCGGTCCGCCCGCCGCCGAAACTTCCTTTTCCATGCCGAAAGAGTATAACACAGAAGGGCGGAACCCTGACGGAAACCGCGTTCGCGGACTCCGACCCCGCCTCCGCGCGCCCGCGGGGGAAAATTCCGCCGCCCCGGGGACGCCGGGAATCCTTCACGCCCCGTGGCTAATTATCTGATCTCACTCAAGTTTTAGAACCGGCGATTCCTATTTCCGGAAACCGTCTTGATTCAATCTTAACAGAAATGAAATAATTCCTTGACAATACCCAATATGTTGTGTTTTAATATGCCTCATGCACAAGATAAACAGCATGTCTTGTACGTGACAACCGCAAAGGAGGAATGCATGCCCGGAGATAAGAACCACCCCGAAATCGCCGCGAACGGAACATCGGATCATGAAACCACGGCAGTCAACGAACAGGAAACGCAGACCCCGCAACCTTCTCCGGAACATGTAAAAGCCCCGAGCGACACCATAGACATTCCCCCGGAAACGGTCGACGCTTTCGGCGGAGACAAGCTCAGGGCCCGGGTTTTCTACGAAAAATACGCCCTTCGCAACATAAAGGGGGAAATAATAGAGAAAACCCCGGAACAGATGTGGCGGCGGGTGGCCAGGGAGATAGCGTCCCCCGAGGAAAAAAAGGAGCTCAGGAAACAGTGGGAGGAGAATTTCTACTGGCTGCTCTCCGATTTCAAGTTCATCCCGGGAGGAAGGATTCTCTTCGGCGCCGGCCAGAAAAGAAGGGCCACGCTCCTTAACTGCTACTACATGCCGATAAAGGAAGACTCCATAGAGGGAATATTCGAGTGGTGCAAGGAGGCCGCCAGGACCTACTCCTTCGGCGGAGGGGTCGGAACCGACATATCGGGGCTCAGGCCGAAAGGCTCCCCGGTAAACAATTCGGCCATATACTCGACGGGAGCCGTGTCGTTCATGGACCTTCTGTCCACCACGACCGGGACCATAGGGCAGGCGGGAAGAAGGGGAGCCCTGATGATAACGATGAAGGTCAACCATCCCGACATCATGGACTTTCTCGACATAAAGAACGACGAGGCGAGATCGAAGGTGCAGTTCGCCAACATATCGGTCAAGGTTGACGACAAGTTCATGGAGGCCGTGGAGAAAGACGCGGATTACGAGCTCGTCTTCTCGAACGAGAAAGCCGAGATAAAAAGAACCGTGCGCGCCCGCAAAATATGGGACAAGCTGGTCAAGTCGGCGTGGTCCTCGGCCGAGCCGGGCCTTATTTTCTGGGACACGGTCAAGAGGTACTCCCCGACCGAATACGCCAACATGGAAGTAAACGGCGTTAACCCCTGCAGCGAGCAGGCGCTTGAGGACTACGGGAACTGCTGCCTCGGAAACGTGAACCTCTCCATGTTCGTCAAAAACGCCTTCGAGGAGGACGCGGCGATAGAGTGGGAGGATTTGGAGAAGGCTTTTCGCTACAGCGTCAGGTTCCTTGACGACATACTGGACTACAACATCGAGAAACATCCCCTGAGCTTCCAGACGGAGGCGTCTCTTCGGTCGAGGAGAATAGGGGTCGGGTTCACGGGCCTTGGGGACATGCTGGCCAAGCTCAACATAAAATACGACACTGACGAAGGCGTAAAGTTCACCGACGAGCTTTTCGAGCACATAAAGAACATCGTCTACGAAGCGAGTTCCGACCTTGCCAGGGAGAAGGGAGCCTTCCCGGTGTTCGACCTCGAGACCCATATCGCGAACCCGTTCGTGAAAAGCATGCGCGAGAACGTGATGGGCAAGATAAAGGATCAGGGCCTTCGGAACGCGTGCATACTAACGGTCCCGCCCGTCGGAAGCGGATCGGTTCTCGCGGGAACCACAAGCGGAGTCGAGCCCATGTTCGCCCTGTCCTACCTGCGGCGCTCGGAATCGCTCTCGGAAGAAGAATTCAAAGTCTACCACCCGCTTGTCTCAGAATACATGGAGAAATTCGGACTCGAGGACGAGGCGGATCTTCCGGACACGTTCGTCACCTCCCACGAGATAAAGCCGGAGATGCGGGTGCGCATGCAGGCCGCGATCCAGAAGCACATAGATTCGTGCATATCGAGTACCGTGAATCTTCCCAAGGACATAAGCCTCGAGGAAGTCGAGAAGATATATTTCCTCTCCTGGAAGCTCGGCTGCAAGGGGGTAACTGTCTACAGGGAAGGCTCAAGGGAAGGAATACTTATAACGGAAGAACAGGCTAAGGAAAAAACAAGCTCTCCACCCCGGGATGAAGGGATGTCAACCACCCACTCCAACCTCACACCATCCCCTCATCCCTCTCAAAAAGAAGCGGTAAGACCTGTCACCAGACCCCAAGTGCTGGAAGGTTTTACCGAGGCGATAAAAACTGGTTACGGGAATCTCTACGTGACTGTCAACAGTTACGAAGGCAAGCCGTTTGAAGTTTTCGTCCAGATTGGAAAATCTGGATTTACCACTATGGCGGATGCCGAGGCAACCGGAAGGCTGATATCCCTCTCCCTCAGATCGGGAGTTGACGTAAGGGATGTCGTGGAACAGCTGGAGGCCATTGGAGGTTCCTCGCCAGTTTTTTCGGGAGGACAGGTCATAATGTCCGTGCCCGACGCCATAGCCAAGGTGCTGAGAAGGCACTTCATCCCCGAAGGAAAAAAAAACGCTGAGCAAGACTGGGCGGAAGTAACGGCGGCAGAAGCAAACGGCAGCGCGGGGAAAGTTTCCGCGGATATCATGCTTGAGCAGTGTCCAGACTGCGGAAGCAGGGCGCTCGCGTTTGAGTCTGGGTGCGTTACCTGCAGGGG
Source organism: Thermodesulfobacteriota bacterium (assembly GCA_963667615.2). GTDB lineage: Bacteria > Desulfobacterota_D > UBA1144 > Nemesobacterales > Nemesobacteraceae > Nemesobacter. The sequence goes on along the minus strand of CAXXCU010000002.1, from coordinate 20,726 downwards.
ATGCGGATTTTCAAAGTGCAGCTAGATAACGCAGAAGAAATCCAAATAAAAAATTATTCTCCCGCTCTGGCACGTGCTATTCTGAGTTTTTTATCAAGTCCCTCTCTTTCCGAGAGTTCTGCATCCTGAAGTTCGTCAAGTTCTTTCTGAAAAGCCGCGGCGTCTTTCCTCGCGGCCGCGGCGTCAACTTCTTCGGGATTCTCCGAATGATCCGTAAGGATGCTGACGGTATCGTCCTTTATGTCCGCGAGACCTCCGTGAATTATGAGAGTGCTTTCTCCCGACTCCCCGGCTTTGAACCTGAGCCTTCCGGGATGAAGCACGGAGAGAAAAGGCACGTGGCCCGGCAGAACACCGAATTCTCCCATCTGGCCGGGAGCGACCAGTTCCTCGACCTCGCCGTCAAACACGAGCTTCTCCGGGGTTATTATCTTGAGTCGCAGTTTTTCAGCCAATTTTCAGATCTCCCGTCAGGAAGCGATCGCCGCCGCCTTCTCGCGCACTTCGTCAAGATTGCCCACCATGTAGAAAGCCTGCTCGGGTATGCCGTCCATGCTGCCCGAGATAATCTCGCCGAAAGCCTCTATGGTCTGCTTGATGGGGACGTACTTTCCGGGAGTGCCCGTGAACTGCTCGGCCACGTGGAAAGGCTGCGAGAGGTATCTCTGGACCTTTCTGGCGCGGGCGACCGTGAGCTTGTCCTCTTCTGAGAGCTCGTCCATGCCGAGAATCGCAATTATCTCCTGGAGCTGCTTGTAGCGCTGAAGGACTTCCTGGACTTCCCTGGCGATCCTGTAGTGTTCGTCTCCGACTATCCTCGGATCAAGAATGTTCGAGGTCGAGTCAAGGGGATCAACGGCCGGATATATTCCAAGCTCGGTCAACTGCCTTGAGAGAACGATCGTACCATCCAGGTGCGCGAAGGTGGTCGCGGGGGCGGGGTCAGTAAGGTCGTCCGCCGGAACGTAGATCGCCTGCACCGAGGTGATCGAACCTTTCACCGTGGAAGTGATTCTTTCCTGAAGCTCCCCGAGGTCGGTCGAAAGGGTCGGCTGGTAGCCCACCGCGGAAGGCGTTCTTCCGAGAAGGGCCGACACCTCGGAACCCGCCTGGGTGAAACGGAAAATGTTGTCGATGAAAAGAAGCACGTCCTGACCCTGGGTGTCGCGGAAATACTCGGCCAGCGTAAGGGCCGTAAGGGCGACCCTGGCTCTGGCTCCCGGAGGTTCGTTCATCTGTCCGAATATGAGTCCCGTGTTTCCGAGAACCCCGGATTCCTTCATCTCCCAGTAAAGGTCGTTTCCTTCCCTGGTCCTCTCTCCCACTCCGCCGAAAACCGAGTAGCCTCCGTATTCCTTGGCTATGTTATGGATGAGTTCCATGAGCAGAACCGTCTTGCCTACCCCGGCTCCGCCGAAAAGACCGATTTTCCCGCCCTTGAGGAAGGGAGCGAGAAGGTCGATAACCTTGATGCCCGTCTCGAAAAGCTCCATCTTGGTGCTCTGCTCGACGAACTCGGGCGCGGGACGGTGAATGGGCCAGCGCTCCTCGGTCTCCACGGGGCCGGCCTCGTCTATCGGTTCTCCGACCACGTTAAGCAGCCTCCCTAGGGCTTCCTTGCCGACCGGGATCGTTATTCCGTCGCCGGTGTTAAGGGCGTCCTGCCCCCTCTTGAGCCCCTCGGTAGAATCCATGGCGATGCATCTCACGCGGCCTCCGCCGAGCTGCTGGGCGACCTCAAGAACCAGGTTCCACTCGGTTTCCCCGAGCGCCGGGTTAGTCACCTTAAGAGCCGTGAACACGGTGGGAAGAGACCCCTCCGAGAACTCGACGTCCACCACGGGACCCGTCACCTGAATTATTCTCCCGATCCCCGGGTCCGCGCCGTTTGAAGATTCGGCTCCCGCGCCACCTGCCGTAAACGCTGATTCAATACTCATCTTTACTCGTTGCCTCCTTTCCTTTGAGCTTCCGTACCGTTAACGATATCCATAAGCTCCGTTGTAATGATCGCCTGCCTGGTCTTGTTAAAAAGCAGGGTAAGTTTCGCTATCACCTCGTCCGCGTTGCTGGTCGCGTTCTCCATCGCTGTCATCCGCGCCGCGTGCTCGCTCGTGAGCGATTCGTTCATGGCGCGCTCGATTCTCACCTGAACGTACTTGGGAAGAATCGAACCTATTATCCGTCCTTTCTCGGGTTCGAATATGTAGTCGGAGGAACTCTCCGCAGCGCCGTCGCCGGTTTCCTCCCCCGAAAGCGGAAGAAGCCTCTCAAACGTCATCTTCTGGGAGATGGCGGAAACAAAGTGGTTGTACGCGAGCACCACTTCGTCGCTCTCCCCGGTCCTGAACTCGTCGGTGAGCGCCGCGGCCAGTTCTTCCGAGAACTTGCGGGAGTTCTTCTCGCTGACCCCAGTATAGTACTTGCCCGTGGCGACCCCGCTTTTCGAGAAGTAGTCCCGTCCCCGCCTTCCGACGAAACTGAGCTTCACGTTCCCGAAAACCTCCCCCTGCTCCTCCACGTAGCGCTGCATGTTCCTTATCAGGGCGCTGTTGAAGCTTCCGCAGAGTCCCCTGTCGGAAGTAAAGAACAGAACGTGCAGGTTCGTCTTTTCCTCCGGGACCCGGAGAAGGGGATGATCCTCCGGTTCCGAAAGCGCCGCCACGTTCAGTACCACGTCGCGGTACGCGTCCGAATAAGGCCTGTAGGCCATGAGAGCCGCCTGGGCCTTCTGCAGGCGCACGGCGGCTATGAGCTTCATGGCGCCCATTATCCGCCGCGTGCTTCTCACGCTCTTTATCTTTGTCGTTATCTGTTTAAGACTCGGCATTATCCTTTCCCGCCACCGCGTCAGGCAAGCTCGCCCAGCTGGTTTTTAAGCTCAGAAAGAGCCGCCACCAGCTTTTCCCTGAGTTCGTCCGAAACGACTTTTTTCTCCTTTATTTCCGCGAGGTAGTCAGGGTGCTTCGATTCGAGGAAAGAAGACATCTCCCTTTCGTACTTTCTCACCGCGGAGACCGGGTAGTCGTCGACGTAGCCGTTCGTGACGGCGAATATTATCAGTATCTGCTTTTCGACCGCCTGGGGCTCGTACTGGTCCTGCTTTAGGGCCTCGACGAGCCTGCTTCCCCGGGCAAGCTGGTTCTGGGTCACCCTGTCAAGATCGGAAGCGAACTGCGCGAACGCCTCGACTTCCCTGTACTGGGCAAGCTCGAGCCTCAGGGTTCCGGCGACGTTCTTCATCGCCTTTATCTGGGCGCTCCCCCCCACCCTCGAAACCGAAAGACCGACGTTAATGGCGGGGCGCACGCCCGAGTAGAAAAGGTCGCTCTCAAGGTATATCTGCCCGTCGGTGATGGAAATCACGTTCGTGGGAATGTAGGCGGATACGTCGCCCGCCTGCGTTTCGATTATCGGAAGCGCCGTCAGGGAACCGCCTCCGTCCTCGTCTCTCATCTTGGCGGCGCGCTCAAGGAGCCTCGAGTGAAGGTAGAAAACGTCTCCGGGGTAGGCCTCTCGTCCCGGCGGCCTCTTCAGAAGAAGCGAGAGCTGGCGGTACGACCACGCGTGTTTCGTGAGATCATCGTATATTATGAGCGCGTGGCGGCCGGTGTCCCTGAAATACTCTCCCATTGCGCAGCCGGAGAAAGGGGCTAGGAACTGGAAGGGGGCCGGGGTGCTGGCCGTGGCGGAAACTATGGTCGTGTACTTCATGGCGTCGTGTTCCTTGAGCTTGTCGACGACCTGGGCCACGGTCGACTGCTTCTGCCCCACGGCGACGTATATGCAGTGAACATCCTCCTCCCTCTGGTTTATTATCGTGTCGATCGCGATGGCGGTCTTTCCGACCTGGCGGTCTCCCAGGATAAGCTCTCTCTGGCCTCTTCCTATCGGTATCATGGAATCGACGGCCTTGAGTCCCGTCTGAAGGGGCTCGTTTACCGACTGGCGGTAGATGACTCCGGGGGCCTTCACCTCGATCTGCCTCGTTTCGGCGGCGGCTATCTCCCCGAGACCGTCAATCGGCCTTCCGAGAGCGTCGACGACCCTTCCGCCGAGAGCGTCTCCGACGGGCACCTCGGCGATGCGTCCCGTGCGCTTAACCATCCCTCCTTCGCTCAGGTGGGAATCCTCTCCGAAAAGAGCGACGCCGACATTGTCTTCCTCGAGGTTAAGGACAAGCCCGGTGATTCCGCCGTCAAACTCGACAAGCTCTCCCGCCACCGCCTGGTCAAGACCGTAAACCCTGGCGATGCCGTCGCCGACGGAAATGACCGTCCCGACTTCCTCGGTATCGACCTTGCGGTCATAGCCCTTTATCCTGTTTCTAAGAATCTCGCCTATACTCTCTGCTCTCAGTTCCTGCATTGCTAGCTCCTTTGGAATTATTGGGGTCAGGACGGAGAAAGAACACCTCTTATTCTCTCAAGCTGCGTCCTGACGCTGTTATCGTAAACCTTGTCGCCCACCTGCGCCTTTATTCCGCCTATCATGGAAGGGTCGACCCTGAGCGACACCTCGACCGTCTTTCCGGTCGCCGCGCGAAGCGCCGCGCTCAGCCTCTCGACGTCGCCCGGACTGAGATCCCCGGCCGAGGTGATCTCGGCCGTCACCTTTCCGACCGCCTCGTCAAGCCTCGCGAGCACGGACTCCCGAGAACCCAGAAGCGCCGCCACCTTGTCCATCTCAAGGGCAAGCAGGAGAAACCTTCCCGTGATCCCGAGAAAAGACGCCGCCTCGAGGAAATCCCCAAGGACCGCCTTTTTCTCCTCCACCGAAAACACCGTGCTCAAAAGAACGTCCCGAAGCTCGCCCGAACCCGAGACCCGCTCGAAGAAGCTCTCCATGTCGGCCCTTACGCCCGAAAGCTCGCTCCCGTCCGCCGCGGAATCCACAAGGGCCGAGACAAGGTCTCTCAGTGTCGCAACTGTTGCCATTTTCCTTCCTCAATCATTTTTACGAAATCGTCGACCGAACCGGCCGTGAAATCCTCGTCCACCCGCTCCCTTATCCTCTTTTCGGCAAGCGCGAGCGCCGAGTCGACCACTTCTGACTGTATCTCGGAGACCGCCTTGGTGGTCTCAAGACGGATCGTGTCCTCTACTTCTTTCTTTATCATCTCGCAGCTTTTCTCGGCGGCGGAGACAAGCTCGTCCCTTTCGGTCTCGCCCTGCTTTCTTATGTTCTCGGAAAGTGCCGCTATCTCCGAGGCGACGGCGTCAAGTTTCGCCGAGTACTCCTCGAGCGTCGTCTTGGCCTGCTCGGCCGCGGCCGCGGCGCGGTCCACCTCCGAGCGGAGCCTCTCCTTCCTGTTCTTGAGAAAAGCGAGGAAGGGCTTTCTCACGAGGTATATGATAAGGGCCAGAAGAAGACCCAGGTTGACGGCGTACTTTATTACGAACGCCCAGTCGAAATGGCTATCCAATCCGTGTTTCCCCCGTAAAACTGAAATCCGCAGCCGGCATCGGCGCTACGCCCCCTTCCTCAGGACCCGGTCGCTTATCTCCGCCGCGAGCGATTCTATCTCGCCCCGCAGGTCCGCCCTTATCTTCGCGACCTCGCTCTCAAGAGTCCCTCTCGCGCCCTCAAGCTCGGCCTGGGCGGCGTCCCTCGCCGAAAGAAGCATCCTTGAAGACTCGTTCTGGCCCTGCTGGCGGAGTTCGTTTCTGGTTTCCGTGGCCTGCGCTCTCGCCTCGGCGAGCTTCTCGTCGTACTCGGCGATGGCGCTCTCGGCCTTGCGGGTCATCTCCTCGGCTTCCCTGAGCGTGCCCGCGGTAAGCTCCTCCCTCCTGTCCCAGACGGCGAGAAGCGGGCGGAACACGAGCCTGTTCAGCAGGAAAAGCCCCACCAGAAAAATGACGAGCTGAATCACAAGCGTCCTGTCGACGCTCAGCATGTTCTCGGCGGCGTTTGCCGACGGAGCCGCCGCAAGGGCGAAGATCGCAGCATACAGAAATGTCTTGGAACCGCGGAATTTCATGATTGACCTGTATTCAGGATTATTCGCTAGGCCGGGCCTTCGGCCAGCTTGCGCTCCTTGCTCTCGCTTTCGAACATCCATTTCAAAAGCGGGGGCACTATGAAGGTTGTCAGTATTACCATAGCCGTGACGGCGGAGAAAAGATCGGTTTTGAAAACGCCGTGCACAAGACCGATCTTCGCGAAAATAAGCCCGACCTCACCTCTCGGGATCATTCCGACGCCAATTATACTTTTACTTACGCCTTTTTCATAGACCACGTAACCGCTCGCGTACTTGCCCACAACCGCCGCCGCGAAAAGAATTAAAGCGATTGATATTACCATAATATTTTCAGATACAAAGGGATTGAACACAGAAACATCCACGGCGGCCCCCACCATCACGAAAAATATCGGGGCGAAAAAGTGCGAAACGGGCTTCACGCCGCGCTCTATCGCCTTGAACTGATCCGTTTCGCGGAGAACCAGGCCCGCCGCGAAGGCCCCCACTATGGGAGCGAGAGAGAAAATATCCGATAAGTACGAGTAGACGAGGCAGAAGGCTATTCCCATGATCCAGACGAGATTGCCGTTGTCGATCCGGGCGAAAAACCCGAAGATCCTGGGAGCGACAATCCTGCCGAGAACGATTGAAACGGCGAGAAAACCGAAAGCCTTGGCCGTTATAAACGCGACCGAGCCGAAAGTTATCTGCCCCGCTCCAACGCCGCCCACCTCAAAGGAACTCACTATGCCGCTTACGATCCCGAGAATTATGAGCCCGAGCACATCATCTATTATTGCGGCGGTGAGAACTATCCTGGCTTCCTTCGTCTGGAGCCGGTCAAGGTCCGCGAGAACCCTGGCCGTGATCCCGACGCTTGTGGCAGTGAGGGTTGCCCCGGTCACTATGGCCACGAGGCCGACCATGTTGGCTTCAAGGCTGAGTATGGCGAACTTCTGGAAATAGATCACGCAGAAGTATCCCATGACAAACGGCAGCACCACCCCGACTATGGCGACAAGCGCGGAGACGGGACCCACCTTTATCAGGTCCGCGAGCCTGGTTTCAAGCCCTATTTCGAAAAGAAGAAGGACTACGCCTATTTCCGCGAGCAGGTGGAAAACGTCGTATCCGACCATGGCTTCGGTGGACGGAACAAGGGCCAGGACGCTGGCGCTCAGAACCACCCCGGCGAGAAGTTCCCCGAGAACGGAGGGCTGCCCGATTTTTTCCGCCAAGCGGCCGAAGGCCTTGGCGAAAACAAGGACTATCAGAAGATAAAGAATGAATTTTTCTACCGATAAATGCTCAACGTATTCCATTATCTTGTCTTGGGAAATTCGGGGGTTTCCGTCAGATTAGAAAGCAGTTTCCTATCACAAAACAGGCGTACTGTCAAAAAAGCGCTGAATTCTTGAACAAACTGGTTGTCCGCTTTTGTTTCTTTCAAATCAGCTTCGAGAGCAAGCCCGACGATTACGAAAAAGAACAACTCGAAAGAACTTCGCCGATTTGCCGCTGGGTTTCCAGTTCCGACGCCATTTCCGCAGACTTTTTCTCTTCATATCCCAAGGCGTCAAGAAGCTCTTTATAAGTAATGGGAGAACAGTATCCTCGCGGGTCGTTCCATTCGGCACAATGCTCGCGGGTATAGTCCCGGATTTCCCGCTGATCCATCCCGCCGCACTGGTTCCAGACAGTTTCCAGAACTCCTAGCACCGCTTCGCTAAGCATATTGAGATCCTCCGGCCTGTATTGCCTTGCCAGAGAAGCTTCGCGGTCGCTTTTCGCGGCTACCCACCTATCCCAACCGTTGTCCGGTTCCATGTATCCCCGCATATAGTTCAGCGTCATGCCGAGAACTGGTCCATGTTCCATGGAAACCAGCTTGTCCCCCAGAATGGGATAATTGTTCTGCATAATGGACATTCTTTCCGAAAGATAAAGCAGCTTCATCAGTTTCAGATGAGGCATCCGTCCTCCCTGTCTGCGCAGAAACCAAGCTGCCATCTGTCCCGCTTTTTCTATTTCAAGCATCATGCCTCCTTATCCTAAGGCACATATTATATTTCATGACCTGTTTTTCAAGCCGCCCCTATAACCGCCAGTTGCGGGAAATTCAGTTGGTGTGCAAAACCGCATTCAGACCTCCCGGTTTAATTTTCCGGAAACGCGACGCCGCGAATCAAAGGAATTTCTCTCCCGCATGGTCCCTGAAACAGTCCGCGTCCCGGATGTACCTCATTACCGTCTGAGGATTGGAATGCCTCGTGATTTCCATTATCTTGTCCAGACGCGCGTGGTGAACGGCCGCGCTCGTTACAAATCCCGCCCGCAGCGAATGTCCCGACACCTCTTTCGGATCAAGCCCTATAAGTTCCGCGTAGCGCTTCACAAGCCGCGGTATATCAGAATGATGCATCGGTTTGCCCCGGAGACTGCCTCCGCGCTTCATCGTCTGAAAAACATGCCCTTGCGTAATTCCCGACGCTTGCAGCCAGTTCTGAAGTCTTTGTATGGGCTTTAAGTACTTGCCTTCCGGTATCGCGATTTTCTGCCCTTTTCCCTGCTGGTCGGTTTTTGACTTGCGGATGTAGATGAACATTTTCTTTGAGCCCCCGCCTTTCACCGGTTTGATAAATTCTATATCGTCCACGGTAAGACCGCATATCTCGGAACGCCTGAGCGCGCCAGCAAACCCGATGGCAATTATAGCCGCGTCCCGAAGACCGATAAGCGTGTCGTCGCACTGATCCAGCATTTTCTTGATATGGTGCTCTCTCAGCGCTTTTACCTGGCGGGAAGCCTTTCCCCTGATACGCCCGAGCCCTTTGAACACAGCGTCTACCTTGGGGTGGTTCGCAGGAGAAATTTTTCCGGCCTCAACGTACTTTTTGTTTATCCCGCTTCGGTACAAAGCTATTGTTCCAATTGAGAGGATTTTCCCGCTCTTGGGACTGGGAAGAGTCGCTAGCTCAATTAGAAAACCGGCGATCTCCTTCGGCGTCGCAGAAAAAGGGTCTATTCTCTTATCCAAACAGTAACCTTCAAAACAACACCAGCCCTTGTGGTAAGCGATACGTGTGTTGTTCGCCAGTGCTGAAGAAAGTACCTCACCATAGAATTCTCTTTTGTCTGAAGCTGATATATTCATACTTCTCTCCTTGAAATTAGTTTTTGTTTGAAAAGACTCAAACCAGTACCTTTCTAAAGCTTCAATCAAGCGAAGAAATAAAAAATCGAGTTTAACAGGAATTCACAGGCTGCCTGACCGAGAGCTGCTTACTTAAACCCGCGCCCAAGAGCGCCTGTCCTCAAAACTGAATCCGTACTTTATTATATTTCTTGTTGTTATGTTATACGGTGTATATTGCCATCATGAAGCTTCCCGTTGACATTGCGTTTGAGCAGAAATTTGTCCTTGAACTTAATACTTGAACCGATCCGTAATCCGAAGCGTGGGTTTAGGGCATGGAGACCAAAATGATTCGTGTTGGAGTAAAGCCGAAGCTGCTGCGCTGGGCACGCAAACGTGCCGATATGGATGCCGACATTCTGGTCCGCCGGTTCCCGAAATACCGGGAGTGGGAAACCGGGGAAGTGCGGCCTACGTTCAAGCAGCTTAAAAGGTTCGCGAAAACCGTTCACGCTCCGATCGGCTTCTTTTTCCTTTCAGAACCCCCGGTCGAACCGGCTCCGATTCCCGATTTCCGCACCTCGGGCGGTTCACTGCCGAAACGGCTGAGCCTGAACCTGCTCCACACTGTCTACATGTGCCAGCAGCGCCAAGCCTGGTACAGGGACTTCGCACGAGCCGAAGGAATGAACAAACTCCCGTTCGTTGGATCGGCCAAACTGACGACTGAAATAGAGACTGTCGCGGCGGATATTCGCAACACGCTCAATTTCGACCTGGAAGAACGCCGGATGCTTCCGACCTGGAGTGAAGCGTTGCGCCGCTTTGTCAAAATAACGGACGAACTCGGCGTGCTGGTCATGGTGTCCGGGGTCGTCGGCAACAACACGCACCGCAGGCTCAACCCGGATGAGTTTCGGGGGTTCGCGCTTGCGGACGACCTTGCCCCGCTCATTTTCATCAACGGTCAAGACTATAAATCGGCCCAGATGTTCACCCTGGCTCACGAACTGGCGCATATCTGGCTCGGCCAGTCCGCCCTTTCGGACAGCGACCCCCGCCTGATTCCTTCTCACAAGACCGAATCCTGGTGCAACAAGGTCGCGGCGGAACTTCTTGTCCCGCTTGAGACATTGCGCGAGGAATACAGGAAAAACGGCGATCTTTCCCGGGAACTCGACCGCCTAGCGCGCCGGTTCAAGGTAAGCACCCTGGTCATTCTGAGACGCGTTCACGATATCGGCAAACTTTCAAAAAAACAGTTCAGCAAAGCTTACGAGGCCGAACTCCGCAAGTCGCGGGCCGTCAAAAAAAGCAGCAGTTCCTATCCAACAGAAGTCACGCGGGTCGGCGAACGGTTCGCGCGCGCACTGATAGCCAGCACGCTTGAAGGCAGCACATCTTTCACCGAATCGTTCCGAATGCTCGGATTCTGGAAAACACAGACATTCAACGAATTGGCCCGACGGCTGGGAGTTGGGCCCTGACATCCTACCTGCTTGATACCAACGTTTTCATCCGGGCGAAGAATCTGCACTACGAAAGTCAATTGGTAAAAATTGATAACTTTAATATCCTACGTATATGGAGACAGACGCATGCCTGAACACAGCATAAACCCGGAAGGCGAGGAATCGGAAGAAGAAAGCAAGCTCGACGAGTTGCGACGTGAAGCCATGGTGGGAGAGGAAGCCTATTTACGAGGGGAAACCGTCATTATCGAGGACAGCGACGCGCTGGACCAGTTTTTTGCCGAGATAGCTCTTGAAGCCGGTAAAAGATAGTTCAGAAGGACGCGGCGGTCATGCGTAAACTCATGACCGCCGCGTCCCGCTTCAAGCTGTTCGACATTCAAGCTTGAAAATCCACTTCCCTTCCTGCCGTCCCGGCGCGTTAACTCAGGTTAAAGACATTTTGCATTTTCTGAATTTACCGACATATTTCCCCCCTGTATGAAGCCCTTCAGAAAAACCAAGATAATCTGCACCGCAGGCCCCTCCACAAGCTCCTACGAGATGCTGATGAAAATGTACGAGGCGGGCATGAACGCCGTGCGCCTCAACATGTCGCACGGCACTCACGAAAGCCACTCGGAAGTAATCAGGACGGTGAAATCCATCAACAGGGAGATCGGAGACTCAATCGCCCTGATACTCGACACTCAGGGACCCGAGATCAGGACAGGGGTTCTGCAAAGCGACCTGCACATAAATGAAGGAGACGTAATCACGGTGTCCGTGAGACCCGGCGACGTCGAGGAGTCCTCGATCCATATCAACTACGAGGACATCATAAACGAGGTTCAGGTAGGCGAGAAGATAACCGTGGACAACGGGCTCATAAACCTGGAAGTGCTTGAGAAGGACCAGGGAACCATGAAATGCAGGGTAATTGACGGCGGAACCATGAAGAGCAAACGCCACGTCAATCTGCCCGGGGTAAAAGTCAATCTTCCTTCGATAACGGACAAGGACAAGGCGGACATAGAGTTCGGAGTCAGAAACGAAGTCGATTACATAGCCCTTTCTTTCGTCAGGGAAGCGCGGGACGTTTCGGAGCTCAGGGAACTCCTGGGGGCCGACGGCGAGGGAATAAAGATCATCTCCAAGATCGAGGACCAGGAGGGGGTGCGGAATGTGGAGGAAATCGTCGAAGCGTCGGATGGGGTCATGGTAGCCAGGGGAGATCTGGGAATTGAAATAAGCATCGAGGAACTGCCTGACGTGCAGAGAGTGATAGTCGGCAAATGCCAGGAAAAAGGCAGAAGAGTCATAGTCGCCACCCATCTTCTCGAATCAATGATCGAGAACCCGATTCCCACCCGGGCGGAAGTGACGGACGTCTCAAACGCCGTCTATGAGGAAGTCGACGCGCTCATGCTCTCGGGCGAGACGACAACCGGGAAACATCCCGTAAGATCGATAGAGCACCTCGACAAGATAGCCCTGAAGGCGGAAAGTCTAACAAGTCTGCAGATGGGCAAGCTTCTCGCCAAGCAGGACCTCAAGCAGCATATAGCGGCTTCAGCGGTTGAACTCGCCGAATCGATTGACGCCAGATGCCTGGTCGTAATAACGAAAAGAGGCTTGATGGCTCAGCTGGTGACGAACTGCAGGCCGACCAAAACGCCCATTCACGCCGTAACTTTCGACAGCAGGATAAAACGGCAGCTCTGTCTGAACAGGGCCGTGATTGCCCATCTTATGGAAGAGTCCGAAGATCCCGAACAGAGGATTGAAGAGGCCTTCAAGCTTCTGAAAGAAAAACGGGTGTTAAATCCGGGCGACCGCGTCGTGCTCGTATCCGACGTCATCACGACCGCCGGCATAGATTCAATCCAGCTGAGAGAAATAGCATGAATCAACCAATAATCCAACAAGAGGCACCAACGGCAATCCGGTTTCCACGCCCTGTCGCGGCCAGTTTATCTTTCAGGGGTATTGCATATTTTTTGCTTCCTTGTTATCCTTACATGTAAGGAGATGTATTGTTATGGAGATTTCTAAAATCACCTCGAAAGGTCAGGTCACTATTCCTTACGCGTTGCGCAAGGCCGCACGCTTCAAAACAGGTGACAAGCTCGTTTTCGAGTTAGACGGAGACCGTGTTATTGTAACCAAGCTCAAACCTGCCAAAGACGCTTACTTGGGCCATGTTTCCTTAAACCTTGAAGAATGGCTGTCGGATGAGGACGAAGAGGCATGGAGTGACCTTTAAACTTCATGACGTCGTAGTTGTTTCTTTCCCCTTCATTGATTCCTCCGTCAAAAAACGCAGGCCCGCTTTGATTGTATCATCCGGAGAATTCAACGAAAAACACGATCAATTGATTTTGGCAATGATTACAACCGCCAAGCACAGTTCCTGGCAAAGCGATATCAAGCTCTTGGACTACGCCGATGCCCATTTAACCGTACCGTCAATAGTGCGCCTGAAACTCTTTACGTTAGAAAAATCGATGGTTATTCGGCGACTCGGGCACTTGTCGAAAAAGGACAAAAATGCCGTTAATACTTCCCTGAAACAACACATGTTTGACCCGTTGCACTAACTCTTCCCGCCTAAAGCATAATCGCGCATACGGCCGTAATAATAAACGCGCCGATAAAATTAAAGGCCAGTCCTTCCCTCGCCATCACCTTCGTCGGGAAGGCCCCCGCGCTGAACACAACCACGTTCGGCGCCGTTGCGACCGGGAGCATGAACGCGCAGCTCGCGCTCATCGCCGCGGGCACCATCAGCAGCGCCGGTTCTATGTCCATCGCTATCGCGGTGGCCGCCAGAATCGGCATCATCAGGGTCGTGGTAGCCGTGTTGCTCGTGAGCTCAGTGAGAAAAGTAATCGCGAGGCAGATAACGGCCAGTATCAGGACGATGTGCAGAACGGCAAGACCGGAGAGCGCTTCGCCGAGCGCGGCGCTAAGCCCCGACGCGATAAAAGCCTTCGCGATCGCGATGCCGCCGCCGAACAGTATGAGCATCCCCCAGGGAATGCTGCTCGCCGTATCCCAGTCAAGCAGCCTTCCTCCCCTGCCGTTCGGCACGAGAAACATCACTATGACGGCCGCAAGCGCCACGCTGGCGTCAGTGGCTCCAGGGACGCCGAACCAGGTCTTCCAGCCGCCGAACGGCTCGCTGCGCGTCATCCAGGCAGCCGCCGTGAGCAAAAACACAAGCAGCACGCGCACCTCGTAACAGCTCCACTTTCCCACCTCGGGCATGGAGAAGCTTCCCGGACCGGCGAGGCGCCGCGTGAGATAGAGGGCGATTATCGGAACGAAGATCACCACGACAGGAATTCCCCAGCTCATCCACGTGAGAAACGAAATCTCGACGCCCGTGTTCTGGGAATAAATCTCGCTGAATATCAGGTTCGGGGGAGTCCCGACGGGCGTTCCGATGCCGCCCACGCTGGCCGCGTACGCTATGCCGAGAAGCAGGGGAACCGCAAGCGATTCGTCCCTGGATTTTTCGAGAACCGCCAGGGCCACGGGGAGCATCATGAGCGTCGTCGCGGTATTGGATATCCACATGCTGAGCAGGGCCGAGGCGGCCATGAAGCCGAATACCAGCCGCCGCCTGCTCGACCCCCCGAAGAAATTGACCATGGTAAGCGCAAGGCGCCTGTGCGCGCCGCTGCTTGCCATCGCCGTCGACAGCATGAATCCGCCGAGAAGAAGCAGTATTAGCGGGGCCCCGTAGGATTCGCTCACCTCCCTCGGGGAAAGAACGCCCATAATCGGGAACAGGGCAAACGGCAGAAGCGAAGTCACGGGAATCGGCACGGGTTCGAACACCCACCACACCGCGCACACGGCGGAAACCGCGGCGGTCCAGCAGGCGTCGCTTTCCCAGCCGAGGGATTTCAGCGCGAAAAAAAGAACCGCGCCCGAAACGGGGCCGGCGGCGAGAAAAAAGAGCGAGCTCCCGCCTGTCGGGAAGTCTTTCTTTCCGCACATCTCAGCAGTCCACGTCCCTGAGCACTTTTTCTATCTCGTAGCCCGCGGCGATAGTCGCGACCTTGGAAACAAGATCGAATGCCGGAGGTATCCCGTTTGCCAGGGAGTCATCGCACGGAAGAAACTCCATCCCCCTCGAGTTTAGGTTCTCAAGCTCGCCCCGAAGCGGGTTAACCCTGTAGAACATCCCCGCCACCCGGGACTGGACTAGGTAAACTACGGGCTCTCCGACAAGACCGTCCCCGACGCGAAGCGAAGTCGGCACGCCCTCCTGTATCACCACGTCCCGAACGGGCACTCCCCCTTTCGAAACACGCATTCTCTTCCTGTCGCGCGAGTTCATCTCCGCTATGCTCCGCGGGTCGCTCACGCTCGCGACCGCCATGCCGTAGGTGCCCGAATTGCTCTTGACGAAAAGCGAGGGCTCGTGGTCTATGCCCCTTTTCGAATATTCGCTTCTTACCCTCGAGAGAATCTCCCCGGCCCTTTCGGAAACCCGCTCCCTGTCCTCGGGAAAATCGAAATCCACCCCGCTTTCAAGGACGGTCTCAACCGACATCACCCAGGGGTCCACTTCCAGTATGCCGGCAAGTTCGCGGCAGAGGCGGTTGTAAAACTCGAAATGCACGTCCTTTTTTCTCGCGTGCCATCCTATCTCAACGGGCGGCAGCACGGGCTGGCGCAGATTGTGAAGGGTCTTAGGGCACTTCTCCGAAAAATCGTTGTTTATCATTATGATATCGGGCACGAATCCCTCTATCATCGCCGAGCCTTTTTCCTGGAAAACCCGCTTCGCCTCGATCGCCCGGCCGCTCGCCGAAGTGAACGAAACGGTCTCCCTTCTGAATTCCTCGTTCGCGATGCCGACGCGCACCTCGTAGCCCTCCTCCTCCAGAACGGACTTTATCACCCAGACGTTTTCCCAGTAGTAGGCGTTTTTGGTGTTGAGCTCGGGAACAAGAAGGATCTTCCCGGCGCTCGGGTACCTCGAGAGAAGGTATTCCCTGAAGAGTTTTCCCGCGTTTTTCCTGAATCCCGCGGAAAGGTTGTTAAAGCCCGCGGGGAAAACGTTGGTGTCTATGGGGGCGATCTTGTGCTCGGAGAAACGCAGGTCGACGGAGCTGTAAAGCGGCACCATGACCTTTTCGCAATGGGACTCCATCCATCGGGAAATCTCCCCGCGCATGGCGGCGATATTTTTTTCAAGCCGTTCTATAAGCATGGCACTCAGATCAGGCCCTCACGACGAAAGTTCCGCAGAGACGGTCGCTCAGAGTCTTGCGCTGCGGGTCGAGCATCGAAAGCGCGAAACCCGCAAAAACGGTGGCCACGGAAAAAATCCAGCCGACCCATCTCAGCAGATTCGTCCGGAACCCGGCAGGAGAACCGTCCCGCATCACCACGCGGATGCCCGCGGCCGAGTTTCCGAGAGTGGTTCCGCACCAGGAGGGAAGAAAGATAAAATAGGTGGTCGCAAGCGCGTAGGCGAAAAGACATATCCACCCCCATATGGAAACGAACTCTCCGAAGCCCGGGAAAAAAGTTTCCCCGATGAGGTTCGCCCCCGATAAAAGCGCGGCTGCGGCAACGCAGAGAGTAAACAGGAGATCGACGGAAAACGCGAAAAACCTCTCCCCGAAGGTCGCGGGAACCATTCCGTCGGGCAGGGGCGGGGGACTCTCCCTCTCCCTTCGCTCTTCCAGTTCCTCCCGTACTTCCGGTTCCGTGATCTCCTCGCCCAGATCCCTTTCAAAAGCGAGAAAATCCTCAAGCTGGCCTTCGGGCGGCTCTTCGTCGCCGGGTTCGCCCGCGGGACTGAGCTCGAACGCAGCCCCGGCCGTTCCGGCCCGGGCCAGGACCTCGCCGGCAAGAAACTGTACGCTCCTGTCAATGACCGTCCCCGTACCAAGCTCGTCTTCGTAGAGATACCTGAAAACGGGCACGGGAGACAGGGCGGCCCCGCATTTCCTGCATTCCTCAAGATAATCGAAGCTCGTGTAGCCGCACTCGGGACATTTCATGGTCGGAACCCCGCCGGAGCTACTCCCCGGAACTTTCGGACTTCAGGGAAAGGCGGTAATCAACGGCGTTTCTGAGTGCCTTCATGTTGGCCCCTCCCGAGATCACGAAGCCGTCAACCACGAATGTCGGCGTGCCGCTTACCCCGATCGACCTGCCCTCGTTCATTTCCGAAGCGACCCTTCGCCTGGTTTCCCCGGATTTAACGCACTCATCGTACTTCTTCATGTCGACCCCGAGTTTGCGCGCCATCCCCGCGAAGGTCTCCCCGGCGTCGGCGACCTTTATTTCACCCTGCTTTTCGAAAATGGCGTCGTGGATCTTCCAGAATTTCTCGCTGGCCTGGTCATGGACGCAGAGAGAGGCGATCGAGGCATCCTCGGCCCACTTGTGAAACGAAAGCGGGAACTGCTTGTAAAAGAACCTGACCTTGCCCTTGTAGTCCTTTAGAAAGTCGGCGACGTCCTCCGCGGCCCTGGCGCAGTAGCCGCACTGGAAATCCGAGTACTCGACCACGGTTACCCGGGCGTCGGGACTTCCCTTTGAAGGAACGTTCTCAAGAGAGATCTTCCCGGCGGTCTCGGCCGCGGGGTCTTCGTCGAGATTCTCAAGCCTGCCGACCATTATCGTCTTGCGGTCGCCTGAAACCAGAATCGGAACCTGTCCGCCTTCCGAGGCAAGAAACCCCTGCCTGACTCCGGCGACGCCGGTTTCCTTCATCTTATCCACCCTCGCGGTGGGCACGTTCCCCATTATCAGGAACTTGCCGTCACGGCTTACGAGAAACGGGATGGCCTGGCTCTGGCCGTCGGGAAGTCCGATTTCGTACCTGCCCTCCTTGAATCCCTTCATCTCGGCATCCTTCCCCTTGACCGCCTTCACCGTAAAGCCGGGCGGAAGATGAATCCCGTAGCGGTTCTTGAAGTGGCGCTCAAGTTTCTCCGGGTCGACGTTATCAAGCGCTAAAAGGCTCGCGGGGAAAAGAAAAACCGCCGCCAGGGTCGCTAAAACAGCAGTCGCTAAAACAGGTCCTCTCGCCTTTGGGGCGAATGTTTCTTTTTTCATCTTTGTGGAAGCTCCTTGCCAGTTATGACTCGCCGAAAACCGCGGCGAAGATATAGTCTACGTTCTTCAGATCTTCTTCAAGTTCAAAACACGAATCGATCTCTTCGTCCGAAAGAATACCCGTTATCCGCCGGTCGTTTTTCAGCATCTCCCGGAAATCTTTTTTCTCCTCCCAGCACCGCATGGCGTTTCGCTGGACGAGCAGGTAGGCATCCTCCCTTGAAAGGCCTTTTCTTACGAGCTCGAGCAGTACCTTCTGGGAAAAAACCAGTCCCCGGGTAATCCAGATGTTGCTCTCGAGCCTCTCGGGGTAGACCCGCAGGCCCCCGATGAGGCCGCAGAGCCTCTCGAGCATGAAATCAACAAGTATTGTTCCGTCGGGACCTATCACCCTCTCGACGGAGGAGTGGCTTATGTCCCTTTCGTGCCAGAGCGCTATGTTTTCAAGGGCGGCGACTGAGTGGGACCTCACTATCCTCGATAGCCCGCAGAGGTTCTCCGAGAGCACGGGGTTTCTCTTGTGCGGCATGGCGGAAGATCCTTTCTGCCCCTCGGTGAAGGGCTCTTCCATCTCCCCCACCTCGGTTCTCTGGTAATGCCTTATCTCGGTAGCTATTTTCTCGACCGACGCCGCTATGAGAGAGAGGCAGAGAAAATACTGCGCGTAAATGTCTCTCTGTATCACCTGCGTCGATATTCCCGCGGGACGCAGCCCCAGCAGTCCGCACGCGTAGCGCTCGACCTCAGGAGTTATGTTGGCGTAGGTGCCGACGGCGCCCGACATCATCCCCACGCTCACGGCGTCCCGTGCGGCGTCCATCCTCTCAAGGTTCCTTCTCATCTCGTCATACCAGAGGGCGAACACCAGGCCAAGCGTCCTGGGCTCGGCGTGTATGCCGTGGGAGCGCCCGATCATCGCGGTGTCCTTGTGGTCAAACGCCTTTTCGCGGAGAATCCCGAGCAGCTTCCGAAGACCCCCGGCTATCAGTCCGCCCGCCTCGCGAAGCTGTATCGAAAAAGCGGTATCGAGAACGTCCGAGGAGGTCATCCCGAGATGAATGAATCTCGAATCGTCCCCGACGCGCTCGGAAACGCAGGTGAGGAAGGCCAGAACGTCGTGCTTGAGTTCGGCTTCAAGCTCGGCGATCCTCTCCGCGTCGAAGGCGGCTTTCTCCCTTATCCTGGAGACGGAGTCCGCGGGAATCTCCCCGTGATGCGCCCACGCCTCGCACACGGCGAGCTCCACCTCGAGCCAGACGCGGTAGCGGTTCTCATCGGACCATATCCGCGACATTTCCTCCCTTGAGTACCTTGAGATCAAACCGTTATAACCTCCCCGGCCGTGCTTCGCGGAGCCACCGACAAGGCGACTCGGCCTTCGGCGCCTCTTCTGCGCAGAACCTCGAGCGAGCGCCCGAGCGCCATCTCGGGAGTGTTGTTGCTCGCGCTGAGGTGCGCCAGCAGGACGCATTTCAGCCCGTCGTGCAGGATGTCGCCCAGAAGGGATGCCGACTGATCGTTTGACAGGTGCCCGTGCCCCCCGCTTATTCTCTGCTTCAGGTACGCGGGGTAGGGACCCGAGAAAAGCATTTCCCTGTCATGGTTCGACTCGAGAACGAGCGCGTCGCAGTCCTTGAGGCTCTCCCTCACAAGCGCCGTGGGCTTTCCTATGTCGGTCACTATGCCCACCTTGACGCGGCCGTCGGTCACGGTGAAGCCGACCGGGTCGATCGCGTCGTGCGCCACCGAGAACGGGGTTACGGTAAGGTCGTTTATGCGAAACGGCGCCCCGGGGTGAAATTCCCTCAGTTCCCCCATTGATCCGTTTGCGGAACCCGCGGCCTTCGGGGAGCCCGCGCCGTTTCCGTGTTCGTGCCCGTTTCTTTTCCTCTCCCAGAAACCGACGGTTTCCCCCGACACGTAAACGGGCACCCCGGACATCCTGCCGACGGCCCTTGAGTGGTCCTCGTGCTCGTGGGTAAGCACCACGGCGTCAAGATCGGTCACGGCTATGCCCATATCCCCGAGACTCCGCGAGATCCTCCGCAGGCTGATTCCCGCGTCAATCAGTATTTTCGAGCGTTCGGACTCAAGATAAAGCGAGTTGCCAGAACTGCCGCTGGCGAGAGTGCAGAATTTCATCATGTTTCGTCCACGCGAAAACCCGGCCGTGCGGAAAACCGGGAAGACCGGATTGTTTCGCCCGGAATGCGGTAATTATAACTGACCGGCGGAAATCAGTGAAAAACCTCCGGCCGTCCCCCGCGCCCGCGACGGAAAACTTGTTAAAAACGAAGCCTTCATATATTCTATAGCCTGCTCCCTCGGAAGGGCCGGATTATTAATGAGATTCTCTATCACACTTTCCATAGCGTTTGCGCTTGCGGCGTTCGCCCTTGGCCCCGACCACCTTTCGCTTTCCCGCTCGGCACTCGCGGCCGTCGGCTGCGGGATATTCGCTTTTGCGGTTCTTGCGGGCCTCCGGATGCTCTTCAGAAAAATCTCGCTTCGCCAGGCGCTCGGAATCTCGGCCGGAATGCTCACGGCGACTTTCGTATACCTCGCCGTGCTCACCATTCTAAACAGCTTTCCGCTGGCCGAGTCCTTCCTTCCGCACGTAAAAGCGGGAATCTTCCTGCTTCTCCTCTGCCTGGGCGCGGTAATAGGTTTTGACAAGACGTCCCTTGCCTCCGCGGCGTCCGACTCGTTTTTCAGGCAGCCGGAAGCCCTCGCCCCGAAAATACTCGACACGAGCGTCATAATAGACGGGCGCATCGCCGATATCGCCGAAACGGGATTTCTCCAGGGGGAGCTCATAATACCCAAGTTCATCATACAGGAGCTTCAGTACATAGCGGACTCCCCGGACCCCGCGAGAAAAACGCGCGGCAGAAGGGGACTTGACATAATAAACAGGATGCAGAACGAGATCCCCCTGATAAACGTCAGCATCACCGATCATGATTTCGAACACATAAAGGACGCCGACATAAAACTCATCGAGCTCTCCAAGAGAATGAACGGAATACTGGTCACCAACGACTACAACCTGAAGAAGATCGCCGATCTCGAAAAAATCACC